>NZ_VJZJ01000018.1:0-203 GCF_009825425.1 Klebsiella sp. Lac1 | reverse complement strand
TAATTCTTTAAACCGGTGTATTTCTGCCGTTATGCTACATAAGTTTGCTGTCGTGCCGTTAGGGCCCAGGCTATTCTGGCCAGCTTGTTTGCCAGAGCACAAGTGACGACAAAGTTGCTTTTCCGGCACAGTAAATCCCTGACCCAATCGGCCAATTTGCCAGACTGGTGTTCCAGTTTTTGTATGAATACCCTGGCACATTG
>NZ_VJZJ01000017.1:0-205 GCF_009825425.1 Klebsiella sp. Lac1 | reverse complement strand
TGTGCTCTGGCAAACAAGCTGGCCAGAATAGCCTGGGCCCTAACGGCACGACAGCAAACTTATGTAGCATAACGGCAGAAATACACCGGTTTAAAGAATTACTGATCTGGTTTTGCGAATACTGATATTGATGATACTAACGGCCCACCGGCCTGTTGAGGAACCTGTAAAACGGAAAGGCTCATTGAAGCCGTATATTTTCTGG
>NZ_VJZJ01000016.1:0-227 GCF_009825425.1 Klebsiella sp. Lac1 | reverse complement strand
ATCTGTGTGGGCACTCAAAGTGACATGGATTCTTAACGTCCTCGGACGAAAAATGAATACCAAGTCTCAGTGAGTGAACATACGTAATTCATTACGAAGTTCTTTTCTTTAGAAATAAAGAAACACGAGCATCAAACTTAAATTGAAGAGTTTGATCATGGCTCAGATTGAACGCTGGCGGCAGGCCTAACACATGCAAGTCGAACGGTAGCACAGAGAGCTTGCTC
>NZ_VJZJ01000015.1:0-245 GCF_009825425.1 Klebsiella sp. Lac1 | reverse complement strand
AGCGTAGCGATACGTTGAGCTAACCGATACTAATGAACCGTGAGGCTTAACCTTACAACGCCGAAGCTGTTTTGGCGAAGAGACGAAATAGATTTTCAGCTCAGATTCAGGGTTGAGTACGCAATAATTTGCGCAGCAGCAATGCGGCTGATGCGATAAAGAATTGCGTACTGAGCACCAAGAATTTGCCTGGCGGCACTAGCGCGGTGGTCCCACCTGACCCCATGCCGAACTCAGAAGTGAAA
>NZ_VJZJ01000014.1:0-245 GCF_009825425.1 Klebsiella sp. Lac1 | reverse complement strand
CAGGACGACGCTGGTGTGGTCAAGGCTTCGCTATCTGTGCGCTACGATGACCAGGCAAAAATCATGGTGGGAGATTACCCCGTCACGCTGGATGCCACATCATCAAAATCCTGGGCTGAGCAGGCAGAAGCGCAAATTATGGATCTGGAAGAGTTTTCTGGTTCAGTTGCTTCATAAAGCCGCCTGTAGAGAAAATTGATAGCCGCAGCCTCTTTGATCTGCCTCCTGAATGAAATTACTGTATG
>NZ_VJZJ01000013.1:0-259 GCF_009825425.1 Klebsiella sp. Lac1 | reverse complement strand
GTGCTCAAAACGAATCTTTTACTCTGATGCTGCGTTGCCTTCGCTCGTAAACTCAGTCACATACTCCTGTATGCTCCTTCCTTTACTTCGCTTGCCGCCTTGCCTCAGCGCAAAATCTTTCGTTTTCGCTAATCTGTAATCTAAGCTGAAAATTAATGTCGTCTCTTCGCCAAAACAGCTTCGGCGTTGTAAGGTTAAGCCTCACGGTTCATTAGTATCGGTTAGCTCAACGTATCGCTACGCTTACACACCCGACCTA
>NZ_VJZJ01000012.1:0-260 GCF_009825425.1 Klebsiella sp. Lac1 | reverse complement strand
TAGGTCGGGTGTGTAAGCGTAGCGATACGTTGAGCTAACCGATACTAATGAACCGTGAGGCTTAACCTTACAACGCCGAAGCTGTTTTGGCGAAGAGACGAGATTGATTTTCAGCTCAGATTCAGAGTTGAGTACGCAATAATGTGCGCAGCAGCAACACGGCTGATGCGATAAAGAATTGCGTACTGAGCACCAAGAATTTGCCTGGCGGCACTAGCGCGGTGGTCCCACCTGACCCCATGCCGAACTCAGAAGTGAAA
>NZ_VJZJ01000011.1:0-265 GCF_009825425.1 Klebsiella sp. Lac1 | reverse complement strand
GATGTGGCATCCAGCGTGACGGGGTAATCTCCCACCATGATTTTTGCCTGGTCATCGTAGCGCACAGATAGCGAAGCCTTGACCACACCAGCGTCGTCCTGCCGGACGCTTTCGACGGCATAAATCAGGTCGATTTCGATTTGCTTATCGCAGAGATACCCGCCGAGATAATGAATCTGAACGGTTTTGGGTGATGATAATTTGAAAGCCATAATTATTCCTCACGAAGGTAAGTAGTATTTTTCGCCGTAAATCAGTTTGCACA
>NZ_VJZJ01000010.1:0-1532 GCF_009825425.1 Klebsiella sp. Lac1 | reverse complement strand
TAATTCTTTAAACCGGTGTATTTCTGCCGTTATGCTACATAAGTTTGCTGTCGTGCCGTTAGGGCCCAGGCTATTCTGGCCAGCTTGTTTGCCAGAGCACAAGTGACGACAAAGTTGCTTTTCCGGCACAGTAAATCCCTGACCCAATCGGCCAATTTGCCAGACTGGTGTTCCAGTTTTTGTATGAATACCCTGGCACATTGAACCAACAAAGTTCGGATCTTTTTATTACCTCGCTTACTAATTCCCAGCAATGTCGTCCTACCTCCCGTGCTGTACTGCCGAGGTACAAGCCCTGTTGCCGCCGCAAAGTCACGGCTGCTGGCGTACTGCTTCCCGTCGCCAATCTCAGTTGAAATAGTACTCGCTGTCAGTGTTCCGACGCAGGGAATGCTCAGCAAGCGCTGTCCAACCTCATCTTCGTCCAACTTTCGTTTCAACTGGGATTCCAAATCTTTAATCTGCTCAACAAGATAGTGATAATGCTGTTGTAATTTCAGCAATAACTGGCTGAGGTAAAGAGGCAAACTATTATCCTCAAGAATGGTACTCAGTCGGCTAATAACGGCAGCTCCTCGGGGAACGCTAATGCCAAATTCCAGCAGAAAAGCAGGCACTGTTGCAAATAGTCGGTGGTGATAAACTTATCATCCCCTTTTGCTGATGGAGCTGCACATGAACCCATTCAAAGGCCGGCATTTTCAGCGTGACATCATTCTGTGGGCCGTACGCTGGTACTGCAAATACGGCATCAGTTACCGTGAGCTGCAGGAGATGCTGGCTGAACGCGGAGTGAATGTCGATCACTCCACGATTTACCGCTGGGTTCAGCGTTATGCGCCTGAAATGGAAAAACGGCTGCGCTGGTACTGGCGTAACCCTTCCGATCTTTGCCCGTGGCACATGGATGAAACCTACGTGAAGGTCAATGGCCGCTGGGCGTATCTGTACCGGGCCGTCGACAGCCGGGGCCGCACTGTCGATTTTTATCTCTCCTCCCGTCGTAACAGCAAAGCTGCATACCGGTTTCTGGGTAAAATCCTCAACAACGTGAAGAAGTGGCAGATCCCGCGATTCATCAACACGGATAAAGCGCCCGCCTATGGTCGCGCGCTTGCTCTGCTCAAACGCGAAGGCCGGTGCCCGTCTGACGTTGAACACCGACAGATTAAGTACCGGAACAACGTGATTGAATGCGATCATGGCAAACTGAAACGGATAATCGGCGCCACGCTGGGATTTAAATCCATGAAGACGGCTTACGCCACCATCAAAGGTATTGAGGTGATGCGTGCACTACGCAAAGGCCAGGCCTCAGCATTTTATTATGGTGATCCCCTGGGCGAAATGCGCCTGGTAAGCAGAGTTTTTGAAATGTAAGGCCTTTGAATAAGACAAAAGGCTGCCTCATCGCTAACTTTGCAACAGTGCCTTAATCTGTCGGTGTTCAACGTCAGACGGGCACCGGCCTTCGCGTTTGAGCAGAGCAAGCGCGCGACCATAGGCGGGCGCTTTATCCGTGTTGATGAATC